>NZ_CP085135.1:4925000-4940000 GCF_020616515.1 Mesorhizobium sp. PAMC28654 | reverse complement strand
GCCGATATGGCTGATCGCCGTCACCGCGCCGGCGGTCTCGATCCTGGCCGGCACGATGTTCATGGCCGGCGAGCCGATGAACTGGGCGACGAACAGATTGCCGGGTTTCTTGTATAGATCCATCGGCGTGCCGACCTGTTCGATATGGCCGTCCTTCAACACCACGATGCGATCCGCCAGCGTCATCGCCTCGACCTGGTCGTGAGTGACGTAGATCATCGTCGTGTTCGGCATCGATTCCTTGAGTTTGGCGATCTCGATGCGGGTGGCGACGCGCAGCGCCGCGTCGAGGTTAGACAGCGGTTCGTCGAACAGGAACACTTTTGGGTTGCGCACGATGGCGCGGCCGATGGCGACGCGCTGGCGCTGCCCGCCCGACATCGCCTTCGGCAGGCGGTCAAGATATTTGGTCAGCTGCAGGATTTCCGCCGCCTGTTTTACCCTTTGATCGATCTCGGCCTTGCTCACCTTGGCGATCCGCATGCCGAAGGCCATGTTCTCGTAGACTGTCATGTGCGGATAGAGCGCGTAGGACTGGAATACCATGGCGATACCGCGTTTCGACGGCGGCACGTCGTTGACCACCTCGCCATCGATGCTGAGCTCACCGGAGGTGATTTCCTCCAGCCCGGCAATCGACCGCAGCAATGTCGACTTGCCGCAACCTGACGGGCCGACGAAGACGATGAACTCGCCCGATCTTATGTCGAGGTCGATGCCATGGAGGATATCGACACTGCCGTAGGACTTCCTGATTTGCCTGAGGGTCAGATCGGCCATTGTGCTCTCCTCGATTGCATGACGCTGGGCAAGATTCCCGCCTATTTCTTGCGGCCCGGCTTCAGTCCGGCCAGCAGATTGGTGATCCTGTCCGCTTTGCGGTTGCGGATCTCGGCTTTGTTCTTGCGGCGCACCGCGCCGCGGACGAGCTTGGCGCCCAGATAGCGGAACGGCTCCGGCGGTAGCGACATGCGCCGCTCGATGCCGACCAGGCCGCTGGCGCTCCAGCGATCCCCGCGCTCCAGGACAAGGCTGGCCAGGATGCGTCCGGCAATCGGCGTCTGCGCGATGCCGGTTCCGTTGAACCCCATGCCGTAGAAGATATTGGGATGATCGCGCAGGTGATCGAAAACGGGAACGTGCTCGGGCACGCAGTCGATGGGGCCTGACCAGTCATACTCGACCGCCACGCCACGCAGTGCCGGGTAGACCCGATGCAGTTCCCGGACATTGTCCCGGCCATGCTCCGGGCTGCGGTTGAAGCTGGTGCCGAAATTCCCGCTGAAGGCCAAATTGCCGCTACCGCGACCGAAGACCACCCTGCCCCCGATAGTGCGCTGGTAATAGAGGACCTGGGCCTGGGAATCGCAGATCGAGGCGCCGTCGCGCCAACCAATGCTGTCGAGAAGTTCGGGCACGGCAGCTGTGGCGATGACCTCGCTGCCGACGACATAGAGATGGCGGCGCAGTTCCGGCAGCGCCGAGAGCCACGCATTCGCGGCAAGCACGACCTTCTCGGCCTGCACCATGCCCCGCGCCGTACGCACCTTGCATATCCTGCCAGTTTCGATGTCGAGGACCGGGCTGCGCTCATGAATGATGACGCCACGCGCCAAGGCCATGTTGCGCAATCCGATCGCCAGCTTGGCCGGATGGACAGTGCCCGCATTGGTCTCGACGACACCGACATAGGATGCCGATGAACCGGTACGGCGCTCGATCTCCTCGGCGGTCAGCGGCCTGAAACGGTTCTCTCCCACCGCCGCGCTCATGGCAACGGCGTGCTCCCACGCGCCTTCCTGGGCAATCGAACTCGCGGTCCACAGCCATCCGTCGAGCCGCAGATCCATGTCGATCGTGCCGGTTTGCTGCAGCGCCTTCAACTCCGCGATCGAAGCCACCGTGTCGGCGCAGAGTTGCCGCGCCTCCTCGAGGCCGACGACAGCGCTGATCTGGTCGAGCTCGGCGAACCACGAATGGACCTGGCCGCCATTGCGGCCAGACGCTCCGGAACCGCAGAGATCGGCTTCGAGCACGATGACCCGCGTTTCGGGAGCAAGCTCGCGAATGCGCAGCGCTGTCCACAGGCCGGTATAGCCACCGCCGACAATCACCACATCGGCGCGCTCACTACCCTCTAACGGCTCGGTCGCCCTGTCGGCGCCGATGTCCTGCAGCCAGAACGATCGGTCGGACGGAAGTGCCGTCGCCGGCTGTCGCAAACGAAGTGTCGTCACGGTCAGGCTCCCTGGGCGTCGGTGATGAAGCCGGCGTATTTGGCCGGCAGCCATTCCGGGATGGGACGCGGCTTCTGCGGAAACCCGCCGAGATGCGTGCAGGTCTGCGCCGCCGCGATCGAAGCCTTGTGCAACGCTTCGGAGGCGCGGAGCCCATCGAAATGGAAGCCGGTCAGGAACGTCGCGATGAAGCTGTCGCCGGCACCGCATGTATCCACGACATCGACGAGCGTCGCCGGCGCATGCACTACATTCGTGCCATCGTCGAAATAGGAACCGCGCCGCCCGCAGGTCAGGACCACTTGCCTGGCCCCGGCCGCCCTGAGCGCGGAGAGCAATGGCTCAACCGGCCGATCGACGTCGTCGGGACCGGAGGCAAACAGCATGGGCACGCCGTCGAGCGGCAGCTCCAGATGCGCCGTCGAGACGTCGATGCTGAACGGCACATGATCCGCAACCAACCGTCGGACCAGATCCCTGTTGGCATTGGTGCCGAGGTGCACCCAGTCGGCTGCGGCGATGACCGCATAATGTTCCGACGCCGGCATGTAGTTTTCACCGACCCCAAAGGATTCGTGCAGAAACTTTCGGTCCCCGGACTCATCGCGGAGCAAGGTGACGGCGGTATCGCCGGGCAGACGTTCCACATCGTCCGGCAACAGGCCGACTCCAGCCAGTTCGGCAAGCACCACATCACCCTCGGGATCCTCGCCAACGGCGCCGAAATACCGTGCCGCCCAGCCGTTGCGCCGCCACTGCGCGGCGACATTGAGCGCGTTGCCGCCAACGGTGAGCAGGCCATTGGTGAGGTAGGCATCCAGGCAATTGTCGCCCACCGCGACGAGTTTTGGCTGGGTCATGCCGACACCCGGACGGGTAGGCCAAGGTCGGCTCCGGTCAGCTGATGATAGGCAAGCTGCGACATGAAGGTTCCTTTCGGGGGATTGCTACTTGCCGATGCCTTCGGACAGGCCACGAATGAAGTAGCGCTGCGCGGCAAAGAACACGATGACGATGGGCAGGGCCGAGATCGTCATGGCGGCGAAGACAACGGCATAGTTGGTCCCGTGCGTTGCCATGATCGAAGTGAGCCCGACCGGCAGCGTCTGCACATCGCTGCCGCTCGTGAAGATCATGGCAAACAGATATTCGTTCCAGGCAAACAGGACGTGCAGGATGACGCAGGAGATGATGATCGGCCGGCACAGCGGCAGGGTGATGCGCCAGAAAATCTGACCTTCGCTGGCGCCGTCCATCGTCGCCGCCTCATCGATATCTCCAGGCAGGTCCAGCATGTAGGCGCGTATCAGGAAGGTGGTGAACGGTACCCGGAACGCCGTGTAGAGAATGATCAGCGCCCAATAGGTGTTGTAGAGTCCGAGCGCCTGCAGCATCTTGACCAGCGGAATGATCGCCACGGTCGGACTCAACATCAATCCGCCCAGCACGATCGCGACGACCAGCGGCTTTGCCGGCATCTTCGTCCGGGTCAGGCCGAAGGCGGTCCAGGCGCTGATCAGCACCGTGCATATGGCCGAGGCCACGGTCACCAGGACGGAGACGGTGACATAGCCACGAACGCCCTGGTTCCACGCCTGCACATAATTGTTCCACGACCAATGGGCAGGCAGGGCGAAGGGATCGCCGAAGATCTGCGCATTGTCCTTGAAGCCGTTCAGCGCCATCCAGATCAGCGGATAGATGACGACGACGCCGAGGCAGACGAGGAACGAATAGAGAAATGTCCTGGCAATGACGGACCATAGATTGACATGCCGGCGTCGTCCGACTGCCACCGCCGCGCTCATAGCTGCACCCGGCGGCGCTTCGTGTACCAGAGCTGCGCCGCGCCAGTGAGCATGGTCAAGACGAAGATGACGGCGGCTATCGCGGCACCATAGCCGAAATTGTCCTCAATGAAGGCTTTCTGGTAGAGCCACGTGCCCAGCACCTGGCTGGTGTTATTGGGCCCGCCCGCGGTCATCACCATGACCTCGTTGAACACCTGGAACGCGCCGGTGATGGTGACGATAATCATCAGTCCGGTCATTTCCCGGGTCAGCGGAAAGGTGATGCTCCACAGGCGGCGGAGCGCGCCGGCTCCATCCATCGTCGCCGCATCATAGAGATCGCGGGGGATTTTCTGGATCGCGATGGCAAACAGCAGCGTCGAGTAGCCAAAACCCTGCCATTGGCTCATGGCGATGATGGCATAGATGGCGGTGTGTTCGTTGCCGAGCCAGGGCATGACGAACTGGCTGAGACCAACGCGGCTGAGCGCTGCATCCAGCAAGCCTATTTGCGGCTGGTAGATGAAATAGAACAGCAGTCCGGTCACCGTGATCGAGATGGCTGATGGCACGAAGTAGACTGCGCGCCACAAACGGCGCCAACGTTCACTCCTCAGATCCTCGATGATGGCCGCCAGCAGGAACGCACCGAAAACCTGGAAGACGACGGAGATAATGGCGTAGAGGCAATTGTTCCAGAGCGCGAGCAGCACGACCGGGTCATGCAGAAGCCGGTCGTAATTGGCGAGGCCAACATTGGTGACCTCGCCTGTGTAGATGTCCTGGTCGGTGGTGCTGACAATGAAATTGTCGACGATCGGATAGTAGACGAACCAGCCGATGAGGATCAGTGCGATCGCCGCCCATCGGAACGACAACAGATTGCCGAAGCGAGCCCGCGGGCTTTTTGGCCTTCGCGGCCTGGCGGCGCCGCGAACCACGGCGCCGCTTTCCATTGTGTCCGATGCCCTTGCCATTGTCGGCTTTATTTGGCCGCGGATGCGGCTTTGCGCACCTCGTCCATTACTTGCTCAGGCGTCATCGAACCGCCCGCCAGCGCCTGCAGACTGGACAGCCAGACGGCGGCAACGCGCGGCGGGTTGGCTGTGTCCAACCAGGGCATGAGGTACGAGGCCGCGTTGATGTCCTTGAGACCGTCGACCACAGCCACGCTCATGTTCGTTTCCGAGGCGCCGCCGATGGTGGCGCTCGGCTGGCCATAGGGCGGCGCGGACAGGACCTGCGCGTTTTCCTTCGAGGTCACGAACTTCATGAAATCGATCGCCAGCGGAATGTTCTTCGACGCCGCATTGATCATGTAGCCTTCCGGAGCGCCCTCGATCGACTTGGCGTCACCCTTGGCTCCATCCGGCACGGGCAGTCTGAAAAAGCCGAAATCGGCGGGCTTCAGCGCTGAATCCGGCGTAGCGGCCTGATCGAACTCGATGATCTCCTGATAGTACATGGCCGACTGCGCGTTGGTGAAGGCCTGGAGAGCCGACGCATAGGACGTACCGTTGACGCCGGCGCCATCGGTGCAGCGCTCGACAAGCTGGCTGAACTGCTTGAGTGCCGCGACATAGCCTGGATCGCTGTAATCGGCGGTGGCCGGGTCGAAATCACGTTCCAGCGTTGCCTGCGGCACATTGTAGGCGAGGAGCTGACCCGCAAAGTGGATTGCCGGCCAGGCCTCCTTGTTGCCGAACGAAATCGGGGTCGCGCCGGACTTGCGGATCGCGTCGCAACTGGTCAGCAAGTCCTCGAAATTGGCTGGCGCCTTCAGGCCGAGCTTGGCGAAGATCTGCTTGTTGTAACCCATGAACTTGGCGTCCTGATAAAGCGGGATGCCGTAGAACTTGCCATTGTATTCGAACGCCTTGACCGCTGCCGGGGAGAGCGTCTTGCCCCAGTCGGTATCGGGACCGATGACCGCGCTCAGGTCGACGGCGCGGTTGCCGCGCACGAAGTTGCCACCCCAGCTGCCCGTCCAGGAGAAATAGACATCGGGCAGCGAGTTCGAAGCGACCAGCGTCTTGGTCTTGCCCTTCACGCTGTCGTCGCTCTCCTGGATGAGTTCGACCTTCACGCCTGGATGGAGCTTCTCATAGTCCTGCGCCAGGTTGACGAAATAGGGCGACAACTGCTGCAATCCGAACTTGGTCAGGATCGACAGCGTGCCGCTGTATTCCACCTTGGCGCTGGGGTCGGCCGCGACCGCCGGCGAAGCGGCGGAACTGCCTGTTATCGACAATCCCAATGATGATACCGCGGCCACTGTGACCGCCACGACTTGCAACGAACGTTTCATAAGCAGCTCCTTCGGAGGTTGAGAGGGGATCAGTATTCAACGCGTTTGTAGTAGCGACGTGTCGTCAGCGGGTGATTGCGCAACACTTCGAGATGCGCGCTCAGCCGCTCGAGCAAGGTGGCGAGCAACACGGGTGAGATCATGCCGCGTACCTGCTGGGAGATGCCCGGCAATTTGACCGAAGCCGCATCGAGCGTGCGAACGCGGTCCGTGTAGCGTTTGGCGAAACTCTCGACCCGGTCGGCCAGGGGTCGAAGCGCATCCTCGCCCTTGAACACGAAGACGCTGACGCCGGGCTCGACCAGTTCGAGCGTGCCGTGGAAGAAATCAGCGGCATGCACCGGGCGGGTGCGGATCCACTGCATCTCTTCGAGGATGCACATGCCGTAGTAGTTTGCCTCCGGCCATACCGAGCCGGCGCCGGTGAAGATGTGGTAGGTTTCATCCTTGATGGTTGCTGCCAGTTCGGCCGCCTTGCCCTCGAAGGCGGCTTTCGCATCGGCGAGCAGGCCCGGCAGCAGCCTGAGTTCGGCGACCGCCGCGTCGAAACCGTCATATTCGCCGCGCTCTGCCAGCAGCGCCAGGACGATCAGCAACGTCTGCAGGTAGAATGATTCCGAGGAGGTGTCGTCCTCGGCGAAGTTCGTGAAGTTGTGATCGGCTTCCCGCGCGATCGGCGTGTCCAAATGGCCGGTGAGCGAGATGGTGCGCACGCCACGCTTCTTCAGGAAAGCCATCAGTTCGACGCCTTCCTTGGTCGTGCCCGACAGCGAGGGAATGACGACCACGGCCTTGTTGTCGAGACCGGCCGGCGGATCGAGCACGACCTGGGCCGGATATTCGGCGCTCACCGGAAAGGTGGAATGACGCTTCGCCAGTTCGATCGCGGGAAGCGTCAGAAGCTGCACGCCGCCGGTGCCCATGAAAAACAGACGCTCGACACCCTCCGCAAGCGTGCGCATCAGCGAGCGCGCCTCGCCGGCAATGGCAACGGCGCCGCTCTGGATCCTTACGAAGCGATCCCTATCGAAATTCAGCATGTCGTTCTTCCCTTACTCGGATGCGGCAGAGCCTCTGCCAGGGCGCAAGCGTCGATGCGCCGTCCAAACCAGCCTTTGATCAATCTCGATCAATGTGAGATCGATCTCACATCCAGATAATGGACACGCAATTTCGCGGTTGGCAAGTGCCCTCGCGATGAAATTATTGGAAATAGAGCATGATCCCGAAAGGTGGAACCCGGCTTTCTCGGACAAACGGTTCCCGTTTGTCCGAAGATCATGCTCAAACAAGCAGATGGAGCCCCATCCCGATTCCATCGGGATGCAACAGGTTTTAGAAGGATTCGGCTGCTGTCAGAGCCTGCTGAACCGAGCAACCGAGCCGCGCACGATCAGGCGCGTCGGGAACCGGATGTGGCGCGGCGCGATCTTCTTGCCGGCCAACCGTTCGAGCAGAAGCTTGGCGGCCAGCGGCCCGATCTCGGAGATAGGCTGCGCCACGACCGTGATCTGGGGGTCGGTGAAGGTGGCGAGGTTGAAATCGTCGAAGCCGACCAACGACACGTCATGCGGGATTGAAAGCCCCATCGAACGCAGGCCAAGAAGCGCGCCCTGGGTCATCAAGCTGTCCACGGTGAACAGGGCGGTCGGACGATTGCGGCGGCTGAACAGCCGTATGGTGGCGTCGATGGCATGCTCGACCGTCGAGCGAGACACGCTGATCAGCGATTCGTCGAGCGCGATTCCGTGCGATTGAAGCGAATTCTGGTAGCCGGCGAGACGTTCCTGCGCGGTGAAGATGCGTGATTCGTCACGCAACAGGCCGATTCGGTCGTGGCCATTGGCAACGAGATAATCGACGGCTTCACGCGCGCCGCCCTCATTGTCGACAACCACGCTGTCGCACGGCAGGTCCTTGATGACACGGTCGATCAGCACGATCGGCGACCCCTCGCGCGCCAGCTCCAGTATGTGCTCGCTGTCGGTCGCCGAGGTCGGCGCCAGGATGAAACCACGGATGCTGAGCGCGCGCAGGCTCTCCAGCAATTCCTTTTCCTGCTCGACATTCTCCTCGCTGCTGGCGATCAGCAGATTGTGGCGATGCTTGCGCAGCTCCACCTCGATGTCATGAGCGATTCGGGCGAAGAAGGGATTCTGGATATCGCCTGGCACGAAGCCGACGATCGGCAATTGCCCGCTGCGAAGCGCCTGCGCGACGAGGTTTCCCCGATAGCCCAGTCTTTCCGCGGCCTGCATCACCCGAAGCGCCGTCTCGTCGCCGACATAACCGTAACTGTTGAGTGCCCGCGCGGCCGTGGCGCGCGAGACATTGGCCGCGGCGGCAACGTCCTTGAGGGTGATCCCTTTCTGCGTCACGACTGTCTGATCTCCCGCGACCTCGACATTGGGTCGGATCGCCTTATGCGGCTCGGCGTTGCCGGCACTGTTGTGCGGCATATCCGCCGATTCTCAAACTGCCAAGAGCGCGTTGCGCGGTCGCCCTGCCAAAACACGTACGCCCCGCAGCTCGCGACATCGGCCAAACAGCTCTGCGAATCATGCGATGCCGATGCGAATCGCCCGGTAGTGCGAGCAATCGAGCGCACCACTCGCGATCGGCCCGTCAGCGCGAATCAGGAGAGGGCAAGTTCGAGTTCATCGAAATCCGCCTGGTCCCGAATATCAGCCTGTTGCGAAGAACCAGTGTGCCTGGGTAACAGAGCGGGTCGGCCTCGGCCATTCGTGGTGAGAGCTTCATGCCCTCGACCACACTGATTCTCTCACCCTTGCGGCTGCTGAGGACGAACTCTTCAGTTTTGGCTGTCTGGTCGATGGTGGCGGCTTTCTTCATGGGCTGAGATTATCACACCCACCGATTCCCGAGGGTAAAGGAATCAGGACCATGAGGCCAGCGGAGTTCCGCCTGGTCAGTGGCACCAGATCTGAGCGGGCTTGGGCACCATCGCTTCAACACAGCAACCATAAGCTAGAGCAGAATCTGATCATTCCGGCTCATATCCTGTTGCGGCGAAGTAGTTGGCGCACTCGGTTGGTGTGAAGCAAGGCAGTGCGGCGCTGATGGTATCCCACAATTCCGCGACGGTTCGTGCGGCGGCTTTGCGTAGAATCGATTTCAGCTTGGAAAAGGCGTTCTCGATCGGGTTGAAGTCGGGGGAATAGGGCGGGAGGAACATCATCCTTGCGCCGGTTGCTTCGATCGCCACACGGGCGGCTGCGCTTTTGTGCGCCGGCAGGTTGTCGAGGATCACGACATCGTCGGGCCGCAGCGTCGGCACGAGAACCTGCTCGACATAGGCGACAAACCATTCGCCAGTCATCGGGCCGTCCAGGACCATTGGCGCGGTCATGCCAGTGAGGCGCAGGGCGCCGGTGAACGTCGTCGTCTTCCAATGGCCATGCGGGATTGGCGATCGGCACCGCATCCCGCGCTTCGTGCGCCCCCGCAGTCGAGCCATCTTTGTCGAGGCTCCGGTCTCGTCGATGAAGACCAGATGCTCGGGATCAAGATCGGGCTGGGCGTCGAACCAGGCGTTTCGTCGCGCCGCCACGTCTGGCCGCTCCTGCTCGCTGGCGTGCGCCGTTTTTTTTGAAGGTCATGGAGTGACGATCGAGAAACCGCCAGATCGTGCTCGTCGCAAACGACGCGCCATGCTCCTGTCGCAGCAACTCGGCGAGTTCGACCAGCGTGATGTCCACCCGCCTCTCGATCGCCGCCAGGATGATGTCGCGATACGCTTCAACGCGGTGGGACCGCCTGTCGCCGCCCTGCGGCTTTGCGCAGGTGGCTCCGGTCTCGCGCCATTCCCGGACCCAACGCACCGAGCTTGCCGCCGCCACGCCAAATCGCGCCGCTGCCGCCCGTCGCGACAGGCCGCCATCAACCGCTGCGACCACCCGAGCCCGCAAATCTTCCGATAAGGATTTCGCCATGCCATGCCGGCCTCCGAATCCAGCAGATATGCTGAATCAGATTTCCAATCCCAACGAAACCCCTATCGATTCTATCCGCTCGGATTTTGCTCTAGATACAAAAATATGGCCTGCTGCCGGTTTTTCGGACACCCGGTTAAGCTAGCATAGCTTGCTCCTCGAACTCGTTGGGGCTGAGATAGCCCAGCGTCGAGTGCCTTCGCCGAGGGTTATAGAAGCATTCGATGTAATCGAACACATCTGCCTTGGCGTGATCCCTCGTCCTGTAGACCTTGCGGGCTGTCCGCTCGGTTTTGAGCGACGAGAAGAAGCTCTCCATCGCAGCATTGTCCCAGACGTTGCCGGACCGGCTCTCATCGAGCAGGTAATGCCGTGATCGGCCATCAGGCGCTGGAACTGCTCGCTCGTATATTGCGACCCCTGGTCCGAATGATGGAGCAGGCTGTCTGGCTTGCCTCGGCGCCAGATCGCCATGATTAGGGCGTCGGTGACGAGTTGGGCCGTCATCTCGGCCTTCATCGCCCAGCCGACGACACGCCTGGAGAACAGGTCGACGACCGCCGCAACATAGAGCCATCCTTCGGCGGTCCAGATGTAGGTGAAGTCGGCAATCCACTTCTGGTTCGGAGCAGCAGCTTCGAAGGCGCGATCAAGGAGATTGTCCGACACGGCGGCTCGCTCGCCAGTGTCCTTCGGTAGCCCGCGGCGCCGAGGCCGGGCACGCAAGCCGTTCTCCCGCATGAGCCTCTCGACGCGATGAAGACCGCAGGAGACTCCCTCAGCCAAGACGTCGTGCCAGACGCGACGGGCGCCATAGGTGCGGTCGCTGCTCTTGAAGCTCCGGTCGATCCTGGGAACGAGCATCTCGTCGTGCTGGGACCGGGCGCTGGGGCTGCGGTTGAGCCAGGCATGGAAGCCTGAGCGCGACACATCCAGCGCATTGCACAGCCATGCCACCGGCCAGATCGAACGGTGCTTCGCGATAAAGGCGAACCTCATATCGCATCCCTCGCGAAGTAGGCTGCGGCCTTTTTTAGGATGTCGCGCTCCGCCTTCAGCTTAGTAACTTCCCGACGCAGCCGGTCAATCTCCTGCTGCTCAGGCTTCATTTGACCATGGCCGGGAAAGGCATGCTGCGGGTCAGCGCTCGTCTCGCGGACCCACTTGCGCAGCACATTCTCATGGAGATCCAAATCACGGGCCGCCTGCGCCACCGCAACGCCCCGATCCTTCACCAATCTCACCGCCTCAAGCTTGAACTCGCGGCTGAACTTCCTTCTCTGCATTCCCACTCTCCAGTTCCGTTAAACACCTTATCTCGGTGTCCACGAAACCGGCAGCAGGCCAATAGCCCGGCTTGAACCGGGCTATTTGAATTTGGTTGCGGGGACAGGATTTGAACCTGTGACCTTCAGGT
The DNA here is from genome assembly GCF_020616515.1 of Mesorhizobium sp. PAMC28654. Taxonomy (GTDB): domain Bacteria; phylum Pseudomonadota; class Alphaproteobacteria; order Rhizobiales; family Rhizobiaceae; genus Mesorhizobium. The sequence goes on along the minus strand of NZ_CP085135.1, from coordinate 4,928,295 downwards.
TATGAGCCTGACGAGCTACCGGGCTGCTCCACCCCGCGCCACCTCAGCCAATCGCTTTGCGATTTGGCATTTGTTGTCCAGCCAATCGCGTTAGCGATTTGGCATTTATTGTCCTGCCAGATCGGTTTGCGATCTGGCATCTGCTGTTCTGCCGATCGCGATTGCGATTGGCTTTTAATGTGCTGCCAATTAGAAAGGGCCGCTTTTGGGGCGGCCCGAGGTTTCCCGATTGGCGGGCCTAGAGTTTGCATAGAGAAGATTGAACGTGCGTTTGGCAGACCTGGCAGCGACTTACTCTCCCACGTCTTGAGACGAAGTACCATCAGCGCTGGAGCGTTTCACGGCCGAGTTCGGAATGGGATCGGGTGCAGCCGCTCCGCCATAACCACCAGGTCGGCAAAACGCACGTTGTTTCGAGAAGCTTTTGGGCGAAGGCGCCATGGGAGACATCGGCAGCGGAGCTGTCGGGTGCCTCTCTGGGCTGTTCGCTGGTCTTATTGTGCTTTTATCACGCTCCCTTTTGGGAGGTGGTGAGCATAAGGAATGAGAACGATCAAGCCGATCGAACTATTAGTACCGGTAAGCTTCAAGCGTTGCCGCTCTTCCACACCCGGCCTATCAACGTGGTCGTCTTCCACGGTTCTCAGGGAATACTCGTTTTAAGGTGGGTTTCCCGCTTAGATGCCTTCAGCGGTTATCCCGTCCGGATATAGCTACCCTGCTATGCGGCTGGCGCCACAACAGGTCCACCAGAGATCCGTCCATCCCGGTCCTCTCGTACTAGGGACAGATCCTTTCAATATTCCTACACCCACGGCAGATAGGGACCGAACTGTCTCACGACGTTCTGAACCCAACTCACGTACCGCTTTAAATGGCGAACAGCCATACCCTTGGGACCTGCTCCAGCCCCAGGATGCGATGAGTCGACATCGAGGTGCCAAACAACCCCGTCGATATGGACTCTTGGGGGTCATCAGCCTGTTATCCCCGGCGTACCTTTTATTCGTTGAGCGATGGCCCTTCCACGCGGGACCACCGGATCACTATGACCGACTTTCGTCTCTGCTCGACTTGTCAGTCTCGCAGTCAGGCAGGCTTATGCCATTGCACTCAGCGAACGATTTCCGACCGTTCTGAGCCCACCATCGCGCGCCTCCGTTACTCTTTAGGAGGCGACCGCCCCAGTCAAACTACCCACCATACATTGTCCCGGACCCGGATAACGGGCCGCGGTTAGACATCCATAGTAATAAGGGTGGTATTTCAAGGTTGGCTCCACCTGAGCTGGCGCCCAGGTTTCAAAGCCTACCACCTATCCTACACATGCCAATACGAATGCCAATGTAAAGCTATAGTAAAGGTGCACGGGGTCTTTCCGTCTAACCGCAGGAACCCCGCATCTTCACGGGGAATTCAATTTCACTGAGTCTATGCTGGAGACAGCGGGGAAGTCGTTACGCCATTCGTGCAGGTCGGAACTTACCCGACAAGGAATTTCGCTACCTTAGGACCGTTATAGTTACGGCCGCCGTTTACTGGGGCTTCAGTTCAGAGCTTGCACCCCTCCCTTAACCTTCCAGCACCGGGCAGGCGTCAGACCCTATACGTCGTCTTGCGACTTCGCAGAGCCCTGTGTTTTTGATAAACAGTCGCTACCCCCTGGTCTGTGCCACCCTCCTCCACTTGCGTGGAAAAGGGTCACGCTTCTTCCGAAGTTACGCGTGCAATTTGCCGAGTTCCTTCAGCATAGTTCTCTCAAGCGCCTTGGTATACTCTACCAGACCACCAGTGTCGGTTTCGGGTACGGTTTATAAGGAGGAGCTATTTCCTGGAACCACGCAGCAGCCCGTTCAATCCGATAAGATTGGACTACCTCAATGATCCGTCACTACCTCCAAGCCCACGAATATTAACGTGGTTCCCATCGACTACGCGTTTCCGCCTCGTCTTAGGGGCCGGCTAACCCTGCTCAGATTAGCTTTAAGCAGGAACCCTTGGTCTTTCGGCGGGGGAGTCTCTCACTCCCCTTACGTTACTCATGTCAGCATTCGCACTTCTGATACCTCCACCACCCCTCACGGGTATGGCTTCATCAGCTTACAGAACGCTCCGCTACCGCTTGGCCCTTGCGGACCAAACCCTAAGCTTCGGTGTATGGCTTTAGCCCCGTTACATTTTCGGCGCAAAGACCCTTATTTAGACCAGTGAGCTGTTACGCTTTCTTTAAATGATGGCTGCTTCTAAGCCAACATCCTGGTTGTTTTGGGATCCTCACATCCTTTCCCACTTAGCCATAACTTGGGGACCTTAGCTGTAGGTCAGGGTTGTTTCCCTTTTCACGACGGACGTTAGCACCCGCCGTGTGTCTGCCGACTAGTACTCCCAGGTATTCGGAGTTTGGTTAGGTTTGGTAATCCGGTGAGGACCCCTAGCCCATCCAGTGCTCTACCCCCTGGGGTATTCGGTCGACGCTCTACCTAAATAGATTTCGCGGAGAACCAGCTATTTCCGAGTTTGATTGGCCTTTCACCCCTAGCCACAAGTCATCCCGAACTATTGCAACAGTTATGGGTTCGGTCCTCCAGTAAGTGTTACCTTACCTTCAACCTGCTCATGGCTAGATCACTCGGTTTCGGGTCTAATGCGACGAACTGAATTGCCCTATTCAGACTCGCTTTCGCTGCGCCTACACCTATCGGTTTAAGCTTGCTCGTCACACTAAGTCGCTGACCCATTATACAAAAGGTACGTGGTCACCCAGGACGAACCTTGGGCTTCCACTGTTTGTAGGCAATCGGTTTCAGGTACTCTTTCACTCCCCTTGTCGGGGTGCTTTTCACCTTTCCCTCACGGTACTAGTTCGCTATCGGTCATGCACGAGTACTTAGGCTTGGAGGGTGGTCCCCCCAATTTCAGACAGGATTTCACGTGTCCCGCCTTACTCGAGGACGATTGATTGCATTACGCGTACGGGGCTGTCACCCACTATGGCCCTACTTTCCAGAAGGTTCCGCTTGTCTCTCAATCGCCACTGGCCTGGTCCGGGTTCGCTCGCCACTACTTCCGGAGTCTCGGTTGATGTCCTTTCCTACGGGTACTTAGATGTTTCAGTTCCCCGCGTTCGCCACTTTACCCCTATTTTATTCAGGGTAAGTTACCTATTATCGATACTTGGAAACCACAGCAGCAAGTTGCCCTGCTGCTCTGATTTTCCAAGTACCTTAGGTGGGTTTCCCCATTCGGAAATCTACGGATCAAAGGGTATTCGCACCTCCCCGTAGCTTATCGCAGC